>NZ_PUWT01000019.1:0-22987 GCF_002968995.1 Photorhabdus hindustanensis | reverse complement strand
TTCGAAAACCTGCCATTGCTGCGGTTACAAAATGCTGGAAATGCCGCTGCGTAAGCGGCTCTGGCAATGCCCTTTCTGTCGAGTCGAACATGACCGCGATATCAATGCGGCGCTCAACATCCAGCGCAAGGGCATAACAGAATTACAGGCGGCGGGACTCGTCGTCTCTGCCCACGGAGGCCAGCGTCAATCCGTCATAAAGACGGTGGCGGCCTGAGAAGTGGGAAGCCTCGCCGTTTTTACGGCGGGGAGTAGTCACAGCCTTTCCTTTACCCATCTGCCTCCAAGCATCAATTTGACGATTCCATAATGTGAGAATACAATAATCGTCAAGCAAGTAAGGAGGGGCTATGAACGCGATACTGACAAACCACAGCAAAAATGCTGATACCCTTAATGAGTACCAATCCCTTTTGCAACGGCGATTTGACAAATTGCTCACGTCATTGATGCCTGAGTTTAAAGAGAAAGCGCAGGCCGCAAATGCTCTTGTGCTAAGTGATAGCGAACTACTTGAACTATTATATACGACTCAACTTGAACACAAAGTCCGAACTCCAGCGCGTGAACTTCGTAAGCTTAAACGCCGTGCTGAAAACCTAGCTCTGTTCTATCAGGAACTTGATAAAATGGGCGGAACTATCAAAGCTGGAGACGTTGCAGAGATACTCTGCATAAGTCGTCAAGCTGTTAACATAAGAGTGAAAAGTGGAAAGTTGCTTGCTTTTAGAAAAAACAGCGACTACATTTTCCCTACATTCCAGTTCACTACCGGCGGAGTCTTGCCTTATTTTGAAGATGTTATGAAAGCGATGGGCGTGGACATTAACCCAGTATCTAAAATGTCTTTTTTAACAACACCATTGTCCTGCAATAGAACACCTCTTGATATTATGATGAAAAACAATGCTTCAGAAAACGAACTGGCTTTGATGCTGAGGGCTGCGTCACAAGTGGGTCATCAGATCGCAAGCTAAAATAAAAAAGAGCCCCTGTTTCGAGGGGGCAACTTTATATCATTCAAGTCGGATAATTTTGAAGTTAAGCACTTCTTCCAATAATTCATCTGCTGATATGTCGGGTTCATTCCATGTACTCGGCATATATTCTGAATCCCTGTAATTAACCAGGCTTTGCATCCCTGCGTCTACAAACCGATCTTCCCGCTTCTCCCACACTGCATAACAGAAGTCTGTAGGCCAGTGGCGAGATATGTAGCAAATACCATCCATTTCGTTATTTAAGAGTTCATAGAGGCAAGCCATAGCTCTTTTTGTCACTGAATAACTTTCATCAACCATAACACTTAACGGGATATGTAACATCCCAATAAGTTTAGCAATATCGATAAAAACTAATTTCCTTAATGAACGAATGTTGCATATTCTCGCAGTACGGATCTCAGATTCATCAATAAATCGTAACCCTTCCTTATGCCATTGCCTTCCATAGCTTTCTGCCAGGGCTGTAACTGCTCGGTCGGCCATATAACATACTCGGAAAGAATTATCTGGGGAATTATATCGCCCATCGCCAAAATTGAAGTTTAGAGCAGACGGCCATTCTTTCCTTTGCCAACGTTTTAAATTCCAGTCGCCGGGAGTATAAGTCGGAATGGTATGGGTTTTATAGATTTCCCGAATTTGTTTTTCTAGATCGGGATACAGAATCTCCTTGGGTAGCATTTTATACCTACATCGAAAGCTTTTACCTATCCGGTGAAAAAAAGCAGAGCGCTTGCTCGTTAGCGCTGTAAATGTCATTGATAACAAAACAATTATACAACTTTTAACTGCATTTCCAATGATAAATATGTGCTGTGGTTTCTGGGGGCGAGCTATGTCTGTAGTTTATTGTGCGTCCACGATTTATTGGTAAGAATGGTGTTCCAGGACGGATTCTTATTCAATAAAACCGTGGAAATAGTAAGAGATTAAACTTTTTTAATCGGCTTTGAACAGCATAGTTACAGCGGTTACGAACATGATGACAGCCGCACCTTTAAATAAAATCCGTTGTGCCCGTTGGCTTGATAACAGATGTCGAATACTGAGAGCGCCGAGAATAAATACCGCTCCTACGCTGAATAAGACAAAAACCGTTAGTGGCACTAACATGAGTCCCCAGTTTTGCAACGAGATAGATTCCATGTTAATGACCAAAGGCAATAGAGCGAGATAGAAGGCAATGGTTTTAGGATTGCTTAACGTTAGAGTGAGACCAGATAACCAGGCCGCAGCCAACTCCTTTTTCTTAATAGGTTGGTCTTCGCCAATGGATTGATGATCGGCAAACCAGAACTGCCACGCCAAATAACTCAAATATAAGGCGGCACCCCATCTCACCATAACGAATAAAGTGTCAAAGCTGCTTGCTATAATGGACAAGCCAAAAACAGCAAAAGATAAATAAGTTAGATCGCCAATAATCAGGCCAAACAACACACAAAATCCCGCTAACGCGCCACTACTCACACTTCTGGCAACCAATGCTGCCATTCCTGGACCTGGTATCGCCGCAGCAACAGTCAGTGCCGCTGTATAGGTTACTATTTGTGACACTTCTAGCATATCTTTCCTCTCAAAATAACACTTTGAAGTAACAGAACATAAAAATGTCACTTGCGAATGCAAGTGACAAATGGATTATTTAATATAGACAATAACGACATTTTTCTAATGCTGAACGTCTTAAGTTTGGCATATTTTTATCCAAAATAGTTAAGACATTTTTATTAGTTGTCGAATGACTTCCCGAGAAAATACCATATCTTGAACGGCCAAACCAACGGATTGAAAAATAGTCACACCCTGATCGCACAAATTGGAATGAGATTGAGAAACGGCACCAATTTCTATTCCAATGTCTGACCCGCTAAGAATACCTTTCTCTCTTGCTTTAATAACCGATTGAGAGGCGGCAAGTACTGATTCATTGGAATCAGTAAACAGGGTTGTATGGCTATACATATCTTCGCTAAGTTCCTGAAATCCCAGGGCCGAAGCGCCAATGGCATTGACATGACATTTAACCGGTAACTCTTTTCTATTGAGTATAGGGTCACGCGATGCTGTGGTTGTGCAAATGATGTCACTATTGAGTACCGCCTCAGCAGGTGAGGCTTTGATCGAAATGGGAAGATTGAGTGTTTTATCACACCATGTGACAAACTCACGGCATCTTTCTGCATTACGACCCCATAAAGTGACTTCTTTAATCGGGCGCACATATAACATGGCTTGCAAATGTGCTTTTGCTTGTAAGCCAGTGCCAAGTATCGCCAACCGGCTGGCATCCTTTGCGGCAAGAAGATGAGTTGCATAAGCAGAGGCGGCTGCGGTGCGAATTTCTGTGATAGCGCCGGCATCTACCGCTGCAATCCCTGAAACTCCCGGTTCGTCGTAAACCAGCACACTACCGATGTGTGAAGGTTTATCGCTGTTGCTTTGAAACCTCACTACCACCGATTTTAGCCCAAACCCTTTGTATGGCCCCTCCTTAATATAAATCGGCATGGTGCCCATTAAGCCGTCTTCGCCTTTAATGATATTACGTAAAGGTTGCTCTACTTTTCTCTCCGATTGCAATTTAAATGCTATTTCACTTAGCTTAAGACTAAGTTCCATCGTCAAATAACGTGCAACGGTTTCTTTATCGACATAAAGCATATTGATGCCTTTCAATATCAGTTAAAGGTCGTCCAGCTTGAATTTATCATCAATTTCAGTTCCGGCAATACTATTGAGAATTGTCGACATATTCTTTTGAGAAACGCCTAACACAACGTCCAACATACTCTGTTTGCTGAAACCACGGCTTAAAAATAGATCAATAGCATCTCTTTTCAATTGTCCCCGGCAGTAAATAACCTCTGTGGTAAATTCACGCAGTGCCAATAATCGTGGGGAGAGATCGTCGGTTTTTTCAATCAATGCCTTAACCGTTTTTTTGTCTACACCATTATGAATTGCAATAAAAGCGTGGGCTTGAATTGTATAATTACAACCATTTTCTATGCCGGTTGTAATCCACACTACAGCTTTTTCCTCTTCATTCAATGAACTATCAATAAATAGGTCGTGTGCTCGTTGGTAAGCGGCTAATAATGAAGGAGATTCTGACATATAACCACTTTGGTTAGGTACCCAGCCGAAGTCATTAATAGAGCTTTGAAGTAATTTCTTACTTTTTTCAGGTGTGGTAGCAATAGTGTGTAGCGTAAGTAAAGACATAATAACCTCTGTATATTAGATCTATATATTGGCCTATTTTAAAGCAACGTTAGCTTTTATGCGGCTGTAAATACTGACCAAAGCATTTGAATTGGTCGAATATGAGAAATAAATTTTAAATTGTGTAATTTTGCTGCCACTTCTGTCGTGAGTGCGGCATCTACCTCTGAATTAGCGGCTGCTTTTGCCGCTGAACTGGTTGAGTCTTTAAAAATGATATCCGCAATTCTTAGATTATCAGGCAACAACTCTGGGATTAAAGCCTTTGGTGCCGGATGGGTTGCAATGACGATATTATCTGTAGTTAATTCATCACGAATAGCGATACCATAATTAGGCGTGTAATTTAAAAATGCGGATGACAAGTTAAACCTGTTATCCATGTAAAACTCACTGATATTGTAATAAGCATTGGCTACCACCAATGCCTGACAGTTATTTAAAATAATTTGATTGCTTGCTTCTTCGTAAGTATTACATAAAACAACTTGGTAACTCTTGGCGACGTTATTTTTAATGGCAAATTCACCAAAACGAATAGCGGATTGTTCGCTACTTGTACCTGATGGACCTAAGGTAGCAATATTTAGAACATCAAATGTATCTTTGTAGAAACTAAAAAAAACACATTCCATGATGTCTCTCCTGGAATTACACTAATAAACTGGATTTAACCAATGTGAGAATTTATCTATTCTGCCTCTGATTATTTCTTGATAATCTTTGGTAATAACATTGGCTATAGAATCTTCTTTTTGTATATATGACACATCGTCTATTTGCGAAACAATTGATATTTCAAGGCCAGTACCTGTTAAAAAGCAGGCATCTGCTTCATAGAGATCCTTTTGCTGAATTTCTGACTCAATACAGGGAATATTGCGGAATTTACAAATATCGAAAACAGATTGTCTGGTTATTCCATTGAGTATGCCGGCGCTAAGCGATGGTGTAATAACACAATTATCCTTAACAATAAAAACATTTGATGTACTTGCTTCTGCACACATGCCTTGTTCATTCAGCATGATAGCATCATCAAATCCATTCTCTTTGGCATCTTCATGAGCAAGTGCGGAATTAACATAAGTGCCGGTAATTTTGGCAGATGATGGAATTGCCGCATTTGATACACGTCGCCATTTTGAAATAAGGCATTTAAAATCTGTTTTTTTAGTGTAAGCGCCCATAGGTAAAGCGTTAATACAGAGGGTTGAATTGACACCGCTTAGCTTAACGCCAAATTTTTCACCCGGCATTAACGACTTTTTAAGTGCTAATGGCCTGATATAAATATCTTGTTTGAAACCGTTTTTGATGATGATATTTTTAGTAATGTCAGTTAACTCCTGACTAGTATAGGGCAATTCAATTTTTAATGTTTTAGCTGATTGTATTAACCGTTCATAGTGCTCACGCACTCTAAATAAGTTAAGTTGGTTATTATCTTGATCCCAATAAGCTCGGATTCCTTCAAATGTACCGGTGCCATAATTTAAAGCTTGTGTATTGGCAAGAAAGGTCGCATTGCTAAAATTAAGATATTCCCCGTCTAGAAATACGATCCAATCTTTATTAACCGGGCTAACGATATTGTTTGTCATTTAGCTGCCCTCTTTTTCATGATTTCTAAAGCTGAATTTCGTTCAATATTGTTGGTATCATCTCTCAAATCATGGATACGTGCTGCTTTCCAGCTTACCATTGCCGCGGTTCCAATAAGTCCACCGACATCTCCTACATGGATGTCGACATTCATATTGAATTTGGATTCCATTTTTTGCTTTATCTTACTAATGAGTGACGCATCATTTAATTCGTCACACGGCTCTAAAGTGATCTTAAGCTCATCTGTACCGGCTGTATTGTTGATTTCAATAAAATATTCAAAACAATATTCGAGCTCTTCAAAGATGGCATTTTCAATATCAAAAGCATATACATTAGCATTGTTTAATACTAACACATCTTTTACTCTGCCGATGGGTTCTATTTCCCATTGATTTAAGTCTATTGCTTTACACCGAACCATATCCCCTGTTTTGTATCGAATCAGCGGTTTATTACCTTTATATAAATGGGTAATCACTAATTCACCAGCAACGTGATTATCACCAACATTGAGTTTCTGATGAGTAAAAGGGCAAATAAGTTCGTAATAATTGTTGTATGGAATAGTAATAAGCTTATTGGTATCGTTACAAGCCGCCAGAATTGACGTTTCTTGTGAGGCATACATACAGTTGTAAATTTTAGCGCCCCAATTCCGAGATAAATTCCTTAATCTATTTGGCGTAATAAGTTCGCCAAGGACTAAAATGATTTCGATACCTAATTCTTTTGCATCACATGCGTTGTCCCGGCAATATTTTAGCAACTCAGCGGCGACCGCAGGTGTGCAAACTAAAGCGGTTATTTTGAGGTCTTGTATCAACCTGAGTACTCTATGCATGCCAACAACAGGCGAACGAGGCCACATTTTAATAACGGTATGCCCTAAACTGCGAAATACATCTTCGAAGGTATCTCCAGTGGAGTGCAATTCCGTTGGACCCATTACGCCAATAATGTGTTGTTTGCCTTCCTGATTAAAAATAGACTCATATTGCAGAGTCAGGAAGCTATTATTGACTAAAGAATCTATTTCATTGCGAGGACAAGGCGTTGATGGCCCAGTTGTCCCTGTGGTTTCATAATATATCCAGGCATGACTTAAACTATCTGAAGATATCGTATTCCCTGCCTTACTTAAGTCTAATTTTGTGGTGAAGGGCAGTTTTTCAACAAATGAGGATAAATTGTCATCATCATTTGGGTTTATTGCGTTTAGGCGATCTTGATAGAAAGTTGAACCATTCTTCGTATAGTTTATGATTTCTTTCAACTTTTCATATTGTATTTTTTCCAATATGGGGATATCTATCTCGCCAGATAGATATCTTTTTAATTCGGTAAGGTACTTCATCCCTAACTCATGAAGATCGGTTCTAAAAATGGAATACATATATGCTACCTGGTTATTTATAAAGTGGTAAGTTGCCAGTGAGTTTATTGATATCTTTCTTTGGTCCAACTATGCCGATTCCGGATAACTTCAATTCATCCGAATGCTCAGCAGATAATTTTCCTTCGTATTCCTCATAGGTTCTGCATGATTGCGCTAAACAGGAAAAAGGGCTTAATTTAAAGTTATCGTTAGATTTTAATTCATTATGAATAGCATCCAGTACATCATGGTTTGCTTTCAAAATAGGCAAAGGCGTTTTAATGACACCAGGATAACAAATGCTATCTTTACTAAAGACATCATGCCCTACAATGCCGTTAATGTTTCTGCCAATTGAAACACTAATGACGCTCAGCGCGTTCATGGCTAACCCAAGTGGCAGACTATCAGCGATAACGACGACACTTTTATGTAGGTTCTCGTCAAACTCCATACGACTTTCCTATTAACTGAGTGAAATTTATCAACTTATTTACATCGACAATAATATCAGAAACTGTCCATGTACTTATTTCTTTCCATAGCACCACGCCTTTTATATGATCGGGATGATGCATATATATGTTCAGGTCTTCGTAACTTTCAAAGTAACCAATTAAACTAAAGTCAACTGATTGCTTTCTGTCTACCGTACTGCGGCCGCAAAACCATCCTTTTATTTCACTTATCTCATTTATATGATTTAGAGTCACCTTCTCTGCTAATATAGCTTTTTCACTATCCCAGCTTATTCCATTCTTGAAGGTAAATAGAACTTGATGTGCAATCAAGTTATTTTTGCCCAACATGATTTACCTCATAATTAAAATTTTGAGTTATAATAACCTATGGAAATGATTTAATTTACACTTAATATTAGCGCATACCTAGTTTATTTTTTTTGATTTGCGTCTAATTTAAATAGCACATTGCATTTATAGTAGTCAACTATTTCCCATTGGTAATAATTCAAAGTAAAGTGAAAAAATTGTGATTCTGACGATGAGAATAAAGCTATTAGGCTTGTCTCTTGAATGTCTTAATTTTTCACTGCTTCTGGACGATAAGGTTGTTTTATGACCTGAGATTATTTTCTAGTTGGATACCAATGGTCATAAAGTATTTTGTTGTTATTTCTGATTTGTCAGTAAATGCGCTGTTTTTTGATGTTGAAAATAACCAGATCGTCGGTTGCGTCATAATAAAGAGTTAAAGTAATTCTGAGGATTTGTGGCAGTAGTCTTGCTTCAAGTCATGGGATGCCGTTGAGCATGCCACTAATGATAGGTGTTTTGGTAATATTTTTAAATAATCTATTATTTATGCTTGATTGTTTGCATTGGGTTGTAATATACTGCGCTCGCTTTCAGGGGCCACCCCTGAAATAAGCCGGCTTAGCTCAGTTGGTAGAGCAACTGACTTGTAATCAGTAGGTCACCAGTTCGACTCCGGTAGCCGGCACCAAATCAAATAAGAAGCCGTTATCTTCTCAGGAGATAACGGCTTTTTTCTTGTTTCATTTCAAATGGTTCTGTTCATATATCCAGTAGATTTTGCTATTTCCTGTTATAATTTCCCGCTTAACATCGTATAGTTAAACTCACTGTCAGGCAGTTCGGAATAAAACAGAATGACCAAGAATAAAGGATATCAGACGTTCAGATAATGCGGATTTATTTTCCCGGGTAAAAACTAACAGAGAAAAATATTGGCATTTGAGGTATCAGTTTTCCAGCGTGAAAAAATGTTTGCTATCGACATGTATCCATCTATTTGTCTGGTGAAAGCCGAAAATAAGATGGGATAGAAAATAGCAGAAGATATTGATGCTGCAAAAGAGTATCAGATAAAAGCAATTTCAGCTCAGAAGAATATTTTTGCTAACTATTTACTGGATAGCATGGGCTTAAAAATCTCATTGATCAGAAGAGGGTATATCTGACAGTGTTAAAATTTTTCACGTAGATATTTACCTGATAATCGGTAATTTATCGTTAGTAACATTAATCCTGTTGGTGGCTTAAATGTCTGGTTTAATCTAGTGGAGATATTTAGAATAGGGATGTTGAGATCTCACATTTACACTGGCTGGTTGTCTATCACCATGTAAACAAGCTGATTTCTGTGCCTGCGGCATAGGTGTGGCAATCACTCTTAATCGGCACTTTATGATGGATTTCAAAGTCGATTCAAAATATTTTTTACACTTAAATATCCATGAGGTAAAAAATCTGTGCTATTTTTTATTTAATGCATTTTTCATCTCATAATAAAAAAGGGGGTGTCATGTTGCTTGAAAACTTTTGATAAATAATAAAGAGCCTGTGTGTTGCTTTAGGTGCTAAGCGTTTTAAAGGAAGGTACATTAGAGGATTAAATGAAGATTATAAATTTGTATAATAAATACGTAGATGAGGAAGATAAACACTTTATAGTCATCCATGTCAACAATGATATTATGTGTTTTCCTATGAAATTA
The DNA here is from genome assembly GCF_002968995.1 of Photorhabdus hindustanensis. NCBI lineage: Bacteria > Pseudomonadati > Pseudomonadota > Gammaproteobacteria > Enterobacterales > Morganellaceae > Photorhabdus > Photorhabdus hindustanensis. The sequence continues at coordinate 13,290 of NZ_PUWT01000019.1, read as the reverse complement.
AGCTTGGTCCAGAATAGGGATTGTTTACGATTTGTATTTAATAGACTAAGTAAACAGATGTATTTAAACGACGTAGTTACGTAGCAGAGAAACACAAAAATAGAAAATGAAAAATTTGTTATAATGCCGAATGCATGGATGCATGAGACCATCATGAAAATAATTTTTACTACTATTTGTTACTAAAAGTTAAGGTCAAAATGTATGCGCAATATTCAACAAGTTTTAGAGCGTTGGGGCGGTTGGGTTGATGATGCCACAGGTGTTAATTGGCCACCGATCGCGGCTGGATTTAAAGGTTTGATTGCGTCAACTCGTTCATTACGTCCTTCCTGTTGTGATAATGATGGCTTGATTATCGATGCTTGTATCGCAAAGTTGCAGACGGTAGATAAGTCGGAAGAAATTGAAGTTTTATTTATGTACTACGCATTGGGGCTTTCCAAACGGTCCATCGCGCGTTTAATTAAAGTGCCTGATATTGAAGTACGTTCCCGGTTGCAAAAGGGAGAAAGTTTTGTTCAGGGATGTTTGGCGATGCTTGATATCAAGTTAGAAATGGATGATGAAGTTCTGAACCACAAAAAGCTTGTGCGTACGCAAAAAGCTATGGTAGTGTACTAACCAGTTAAAGTTGCGAATAAGCCCTGATAGAAATATCGGGGCTTTTTTCATTTGGGTATTGCGGAAAATAGGGCTTAACCTATCAAATTCGGGTTTAAAAAACTCCTGTTATGCAATTAACTCTGTTTGGTACGAGTGAACTTTAAGTATCTTCATATTGTACTCTGATAAATAAGTGAAAATTTAAATCATAATTGTCAAGGTCGCACTGTGTTGCGGCCTTTTTCGTATTTGCCATCGCGAATCACTTGCGCATATTTTTTTACCTTTTTCGCGATCGGTATCCCTATTAAATCAATCATAACTCGGTGTTAAGAACTAACTTTCCATAAGAACTAGTCCTCAATACAGGGCTTGGTTTACCCAGGCTCAAGGTGAGTTATTGCTGTTTGATGGAGGTATTTTTGATGAGCAACGGTAGTGATAAAGCGGGTTGGTTAACGCCTGTCACTCCTGACCCTGAGTACGATGATGGGTTGGAACACATACTGAGTTGTTGGGTGTGTGGTGTTTCTGGTTTGCCTGACGATAAAGTGCGTTCTCGATGGACATCAGCACAACTGCCTCAGTTACCGGTAGATGATGACTGGTGTGATTTTGTTATCACGGATTTTATTTCGGATGCTTCGCCTGCTTTTGAGAACCAGACTGATGAGGGAACCAAGTTATGGCGTCATGAAGAAATTGTGTGCTTGATTTCCTTTTATGGCCCGAACAGCCAGCGGTACGGCGCTCGTTTTCGTGATGGGCTGGCAGTCAGTCAGAACAATGACGAGTTGGAGCGTTCCGGTCTTTCAGTAGACAAGCTCAGTCGGCTGACTTCTTTACCGGAACTTATCAATAACCAGAGGGGGCGTCGTTATGACATGACGATCACCTTGCGGCGAAAAGTGGTGCGTGAATACGGTGTTAAATCACTGGTGGAAGCGCCTGTCAAATTCTTTGGAGATTAAATTATGCAGGGTTTACCTGTTTCAAACATTATCAATGTCACGTTGAATATGGCTCCTCATGCGGCTCAGTCCCGGAACTTTGGTGCGTTACTGATTATCGGCGCAAGCAACGTGATCAATCCTCATGAGCGTTTACGCCGATACTCGGATATCGAGGGTGTCGGCGCTGATTTTGGACTGACTTCACCAGAGTATCAGGCCGCAGCGCTTTATTATTCCCAGTCGCCACGCCCGGTTGATTTATATATTGGTCGGTGGGCTAAGGATAATGTGGTTTCCTCTTTACAAGGGGCCGTGCTGACTAAACCGCAGCAAATTATTAGCAAATTTACTGCCGTCACCGAGGGTTCTTTTAAGTTGACGATTAACGGTAAAGAAGCGGTGTACAGTGGCATTGATTTGAGTAAAGAGAGCAATCTTAACGGTGTGGCCCAACGGATAGCGGATAAGTTAAAAGATTATTCGGTCACATATGATAGTACCTCTTCACGTTTCGCTATTATGCCAAATTCTGTCGGTGCGGTTGGCTATGTTTCACCGGCAACGACGGGAACTTATATTGGTGATTTGTTAAGGCTGGACGAAATATCGGGTGCTACCGCTATCGAATCTACCAAAGCAGAAACCATTGCTGAGGCAGTAGCGGTGCTGGGATCGGTATCCAGCGGCTGGTATGGGTTAGTTATTGCCGATGATTCTCTGGCGGATGAAGATATTCTCTCTGTTGCCGACTACATCGAATCTGCATCTGTTTCCCGTATCTACGGACATACAGTACAAAAAACAGACGTGTTGGATGCTAATGTTAAAACTGATATCGGCTCAAAATTAAAAGAGAGAAACTATCAACGCACCCTTTGGCAATATTCAACCGGTAAATCCTACACCGTTGCTTCGCTGTTGGGCCGCATGTTTACCGTCAATTTCAACGGTAATAACACCACGATAACTTTGAAATTTAAACAGGAACCCGCAGTAACCGCAGAAAACCTCACCGCAACGCAAGCCAATGTGTTGAAAGAGATAAATGGCAACGTTTTTGTTAAATACAACAACGATACGGCCATTATTCAGGAAGGCGTCATGGCGAATGGGGATTTCATCGATGAGCGCCACGGCTTGGATTGGTTGCAGAACTACGTTCAAAACAATCTTTATAACCTGCTTTACACCAGCACCAGCAAGATCCCACAGACTGATGAAGGTGTCACCCGGCTAATTACCAATGTTGAGCAGTCACTGGCTCAAGCGGCGACAAACGGATTAATCGCTCATGGCGTATGGGGAGGTGATCCGATTGGCGCATTGGACACTGGCGCAACATTAACCAAAGGTTACTACGTTTACGCACCGCCAATTGCAACGCAGGCACAGGCTGATCGGGAAGCTCGCAAAGCGCCGGTTATTCAGTGCGCTATCAAATTAGCAGGCGCTGTTCACTACGCTGATGTCATTATTAATGTAAACAGATAAGGGTTGAAAATGGCTACGTATTCTTTTCTTGATGTTTCCGCTTCTATTACCGGAGTTGGCGGCTCTTTTGATCTTGGTAACGGCGCCGCGCTCTCGGATGAGGGAATTACAGTCACCATGTCGGAGAGTAAAAACACCATGACCACCGGTGCAGATGGGGAAGTCATGCATTCATTGCATGCAACCAAATCAGGAACCATCACAGTTAATTTACTTAAGACCAGTTCAGTAAACGCCAAATTGAACGCGATGCTCAGTGCGCAATCACTTTCGTCGGCGGCATGGGGTAATAATGTGATTGTGATTCGCAATAAGCAAAGTAACGACATTGCTGTTGCACGTTCCGTCGCCTTTCAGAAACAACCGGATTTGCAGAATGCTAAAGCAGGTAATACCGTTGCCTGGGTATTTGATTGCGGCAAAATCGATATCATGTTAGGCACATTCTAACCCGCTTCCTTCACAAACAGTTAAATCACCTTCAAATCTGCCGCAGCATTTGTCTCTATTTTTAACATAGGACTTATGCTGTGGCAGTTTGAGCGAGCTTGAGGATAAGTGATTATGGAATTTGAAATTGATGGTAAAAAATATCGTGGTGGTAAATTAAACGCTTTTCAGCAACAGGACTTAGCAGTGGCTTTGGCACCGGCTATTCCGGCACTTGGACCACTGATGAAAAAGATTGTGACAGCTAAAAATGATGAGGGAGTCACGGGCTTTGAAGAAGTGCTCCCTTATCTGGTGGAATCCATCAACGCGTTAGGAAAATCCAACCGACATGAAATTAATGATATTTGCTTATCAGTGGTTTCTCGTGAACAGAATGGAATATGGAGCAAGATTTATGAGCCTGATGGTCAGGTATTGATGTTTGATGACATTAACGGCTTCGAACTGCTGAAAATTGTCGGTTTTATTATTCGAGACTCATTGGGAAATTTTTTTTCTCGCCCCATTAGAGAGCGCAGTGTAATCCCAGGACAACCCAATTTAAATTTTGAAACCCTCCCGAAAGGGCGTGATTACCTGTTACGCCCGGTCATTGCGGGCATGTGCCGTTATGAATCATTAAAAAACGGTGTTCTTGGCTTAGCTGATATTGCATTGATGAATGATGCCCTTGATGTTAAATCGGAAAATGAGGCCATGATAGAGAGGTGGCGAAATGAGCAATAATGTTGAAACAACTAAGGATTTCTTGGGATCGCTTAAGTTTGATGTTGATGAAGCCGGACAGAGTAAATTCATGGCTGTTATCACCGAAGTCACGGCTAATGTTCTCAAAATGGGGGAGGAAATTAAAAACGCAGCACTAGAGGTTATTAATTTCACCACTCAAGTTGCTAACGGATTGGATAAACTTTACTGGCAGTCACAGAAAACAGGTGCAACGGCTGAAAACATTAAAGCCATTGGTTATGCGGTCAGTCAAGCAGGTGGAAGTGTTGAAGGGTTTAATCAATCTCTTGAGGGCGTTGCTAATTTCCTACATAAAAATCCAGGTGGTGAGGGATTATTGCGGAACATTGGTGTTCAAACCCGAGATGTAAATGGCAGCCTTCGGGATACAGCATCTTTGGTGGCACAGGTGGGTGAACAGTTATCGAAAATGCCGATGGATCGTGCTAATCGATACGCCCGCAAACTGGGTATTGACGACAATACCTTGATGGCTATGCGTCGTGGGATTGGTCAATATACAGCTGAATATCAGGACATGACGAAAACCATAGGTTATAACCCGACTAAAGCAACCCAGCAATCTCACCAATTTATAGTGCGCATAACTGCCTTAGACAATTTGTTTGGGATGATAAAAGAAAAAATAGGCTCGGATTTGGCGGGGGGATTGGCTGGACGAGTCGAATCATTTCAACAAACTATCCTGCTTAATTTCCCTAGGGTAGAAAAGGTTATTACTCGTGTATTGAATGTCATATTGAATCTGGCTGATGACATAACATTAGTGGTCAGTCGTGTCGGTGAAGCTATTAGTGATTTAATTGGCTGGTGGGACAAACTGGATGGCGGTACAAAAACGCTTATTAAAGCACTAGGTGGCTTACTATTTGCGTGGAAAATCTTAAATACAGCCTTTATGACTTCGCCGATAGGGATGATTACTGCACTGTCAGCGGCGTTGCTCTTGCTTTATGAAGACTATAAGGTTTGGAAAGAGGGCGGTAAGCATTTTATTGATTGGGATAAATGGAAACCCTCTATTAATGAATTTCTTAAAGCCATTGAAAAAATCTCTGGTTGGATAAACCAAGGGGCTAAGGCCGTTGGCGGTTGGAGAAATGTATTAAAGGGATTTGCGACCTTCATTGCAGTTGCATGGGCTGCGAAGATGATCAAAGGAATATCCAGTGTGACAAGTGCGATTCTTAATTTGGCTAAAGTGTCAAAATCTGTTTCCAGAGGTGGAATATTAGGTAAAGCGGGAGTTGCAGGGGCAGTTGCTGTTGCATCAGAGCCATATATCGATAAAGCACTTAATCGGACTTTTGGTGGGTATGACTACTTTCAGCGAATTAGGACCGCGAAAACTTGGCATGATTTTTGTGATGCTCTGATTGGGGAAGGTAATGCCTATTGGGATGAAAAAGGGAATTGGGTAGATAAACGTGAAGAAAACACCCTTCCGAAAGGACATTCTCAATTTGCGGCAGATACTCCTGGTAATGCTCCTGTAGTCATGCAAAAGTCAGATAAGGCGGTAACAGATGGACAAAATAATCAGCCAGTTAATAAAGATAATCCTAAAGTCAGCATGATGAAATTGGCTAATTCTGATGTGATACAAAGATTGATTGATAACATGATGGTGGGGGCAAGTAGTAATAATCCTTATTTATCAGAGCATACCAAAACAGCGATTATCGGAATACCATCTCCAGTGAATAAACCAACAAAATTGGTTGGACATTTAAATAATGTGGCTAATTCTTTGCAGAATATTCCCATTGATCGCAGAATGATCAATGGTGCGGTGGCAAATATCAACAGTATGATGAACTATCAGGTATTTACTCTCGCTTTATTACATCGTGTGCCAATATCTGCTAGCAATAATATACAGGGAATAGGAGAAGTCAATTATCATATTGAAGTCAACGGTGTTGAATCCCCGAGAGAAGCGGCGAGATTGACTGGAGAAACGGTAGAACGCACTCACAGTATGCTCCTTCGAAATATGCAAACACAGGTGAGATAACAATGGATATATTATCAGTCATGTTTTCTCAGCAAAAGAGAAAAATAGGTGTCATTGTACCGAGTGTCGTTATTTCGGAAACACATACAGATGTATCGAATATCACCGATCACCCGGTCCAGCAGGGGGTGACATTCAGTGATCATGCTTATGACAGCCCATCAGAAGTGAGAATGGACTTAGGTTTCGCAGGTGGAGGTTCGCTGCTTGATATTATTGATACAACAAAGGTATTTGATATTTCCACCGGACTGAGCCTTGGAACCAGTCCGCGTGATATATATCAACAGCTACTGGACCTGAGAGCATCACATAAACCGTTTGATGTCGTAACGGGAAAGCGCTTATATAAAAACATGTTGATTAAAGATATCAGTGTCACAACGGATAAAACCAGTGAAAATGTTTTATCGGTAGTTTTAAACCTACGTGAAATTGTTATTGTTGAAACATCACCGAATAAGGCCGCTCCGGCGGAAAATATGAAAAATCCTGAAGATACAGCACCTGTAGTTAATATGGGAGCTAAAGTTACGGTGAAGCCATCAATGCCAAAAATTATTCTTGATTTTATTATAGAGCGAGGTAAGAAATGGCTAGGGTTGTAGAAATTCCTTTATCACCCCAAAATCAGCAATTCGATATTCAGCTAAATGGCATTAATTATAAAATGAGATTGATGTGGCGTGATATCGCAGGTTGGATTTTGGATATTATGACGCCGGACAGTGAATTTATCGTCACAGGTTTACCGTTGGTTTTTGGGGTTGACTTACTGGAACAATATCGTCATCTTGGTTTTAACGGCTCATTAATTTTTTATGGTGATATAAATCAGGAGAAACCTTTCAGAAATAATCTTGGTAAAGAAGACAGGTTATACTTTGTAGTAAGTTAACTTGATGAGAGTAACATATAATTTCAAAGTGGTTATGATAAAAAATTGTGTCCAATAACGAGAGTGGCTATATCTTTGGACGGTAATAAAATATATATTGAATGTCTTGAATGTCTTGAATGTCTTGAATGTCTTGAATGTCTTGAATGTCTTGAATGTCTTGAATGTCTTGAATGTCTTGAATGTCTTGAATGTCTTGAATGTTTTATTTCAGGAGTGATATGAATTGTAGGTAATAAAACAGGTGTGATTTACGATATTATTTTACTTGTTAGGAAATGAGATTGGTTTTGTAGGTTCTAGTAATTATTAAGGTTACAGTAAAATTAATGTTGTGGATAAGGAAGATCTTACAAGAAATATTATCTCTTATTACCTGATGGAAAAGAATCTATACCTTTAAGTGAACATTGGGATAATGTATAAATTTCCTGAGAAAGGATAGATAATCATTGTATGTAACTATTAGATTATTATCTAAAGGATCTTGATATGCTTTCTCTGGAAGAGATTGGTCAATTAGTGAGGAACAATCTGCAATTAATCCTTGATTCTCAAAGGGTTGCCATTAGTTGTAAGTTCTATCACTGATCAGGACTTTAAAATTCTCGCTGGTGGTTTTGGTGCATTGGAATGGGAGTTTGGTTTAACAGAATATGGAAATGATCCTGATAGGTTTGAATTTTGTGTGAAATTAGTGAATACAGCAATAGAAGTAGTGCCTTCTGGGGCGGCTCTTTGCTTGTATGGTGTCAATGATAAAATTTTCAGAATTCACATGATTGAAAGTTTTTCTAGAAATGATAAAAATCATCCTTTAACAGGGCGCATGGTTTTCCTTACCTTGATGTCTGCATATTTGTTTAGTGTGGCGGTAGAAGCTGAAGGTGTTTAATATTATGGAACCTGTTTCAGAGTTGTGTGATTACTATGCGAGCTTTGGTTTTACAATGCATGAATGCGGATATATTATGATTTCAGATGTTAATGGGCTACAGGCAGCCTTTGATAAATTTGCAATGACGATATAAGATTTTGTTATGAAAATAATAGATGGCCACTGTTAGTGTGATATGACGATTATCCTTAATAAAGAGCGCTAGAGCGACTCCCTGAGAGGTACATATGAAAGGGCAGAATGTATCCAAGAAAGAAGTCAGGTTCGATACACTAGGTGTATTTACAAGAATGGGGGCGGCTGTTGATATTTTGAAGAAAGCAGCTCCAGATGCTTTTGAATGCAAGGTTGCATGTTGTGAACAGCAGGGAAAGTTGCGCGGTAGTAAAAAAGCGGTAGCATAAGTTTTTATAATATGTCTCTTTGGGGAGATAAGATTTTTGGCAGTAGGAAGTCAAGTACAGTAAAGAGGTGATGACAATCCTTATTAACGGGCATTAGTAATAGTGCCCTTTGTCGTTTATAAGCCTGAAATTTTTAGTTTCACATGATTTATTACATACGCCGCTTAATTGCGGTTTTTCTATTTCTATATATTAGGTGAATTATGTCAAAACAATGGATAAGAGAATGCCACCTTATCGTTGTAGACAAAGATGGCGAAAAAGTAAATTTATCAGACCTGAAAATCACATTTAACATTAGCAGAACGGAATCTTCCAATCCTGCTACCGGTATTTTTACTATATATAACCTCAATAACGAAACTAGTAATAAATTACGTAAAAATGAATTTAAAAAGATTAAATTTGTGGCGGGTTACAAGGAGAACTCAGGGCAAATATTCTCAGGCCAAATTCAATACACGTATGTAAAAAGAGACAACGCAACGGATACTTGTGTTGTGATTCATGCAGCGGATGGGGATGAAGCACACAATTACGCGACCGTGAATACCACTATTGCAGCAGGATATTCGCAAGCAGATTTAGATCATTTGCTAATGCGTGATATTGCCAAATATGGCATTACAGCAGGTCTACGCCCTGAATTCAATAAATCAGCATCCCCTAGGGGAAAAGTGCTTTTTGGCATGCACCGCAATGAAGTTTCTAATCTGGCAAAGCAATGTGATGCTAATTGGCGCTATGAAGATAACCAATTACATATTGTACCCAAAAATAAATACTTAACTGAAGCCATTGTCCTTACTTCAAAAACAGGTCTTATTGGTATGCCTGAACAAACTATTGGCTCAGGTATTAACGTTACATGCTTAATTAATCCGAATATCCGCCCCGGTACATTAATCAGACTGGACAACCGCTCAATCAAACCGGTTGATCCGGCGACTAAACAGGCTGCTCAGTCTGGCGATCATAAGGATGCAAAAACACAACCGGCAATGTTGGACGCTGATGGTGATTACATTGTCTTCAATGTGGAGTATTCCGGCGACACCTGCGAAACAGAGTGGTACATGACAATAATGTGTATCGCCAAGAGCGATCATACCTTACTGAAACAATCAACTCACAATAAGGATAAGTCAGAGGGCGAATGATAAATACTGACGAACGACTAAATAGACCCGAAGCGGTCTTTTTTGCTATGCAAGAAGTGATTAACGCCGGATTATATGTCTCCTTGCCTTGCATTATTCAATCATTTGATGCTGATGCGGTAACTGTTACAGCACAACCGGCCATCAGATGGAAAATCAGGAAAAAAGATGGGGAGCTGGAATCGGTATCCTTGCCGTTGTTAGTGGATGTGCCGGTGATATTTCCAAGGGGCGGCGGCGTGACATTAACCTTCCCGGTAAGAGCCGGTGATGAATGTCTGGTCGTATTTGCTGATCGTTGCATTGATTATTGGTGGCAATCTGGCGGTATACAAGAGCCGGTAGATCCTCGGCAGCACAACCTGTCCGATGGATTTGCGATTGTTGGCCCACAATCTCAGCAGCAAAAAATAACTAATATCAGCACTCACACCGCGCAACTGAGAAGTGATGATGGTGCTGCGTATATCGAACTCGATCCTAATAGCCATAACATCACGGTTATCACACCGACGAAGCTTACCGCTACAGCCAATGGCGGTACTGAAATCACTTCACCTGACATTATCCTAAACGGCAACGTCACCATTAACGGCAACTTATCACAGGGCATGGGCGCTGGTGGTGGCACCGCAACCATGCAAGGTCCTGTCACGGTGAGTAATGATGTGACAGCGGCAGGGATTAGCCTTAAAAACCATGTACATAGTGGTGTGCAATCAGGTGGTAGTAAGACGGGGAAACCTCAATGAGATACAGAAGAGAAATTGACAACGACTATGTATTTGGTCGTGGAGAGGCGGGTTTTCTTATCAACTCACCGGAAGCGGTTGCACAAGCAGTGAAAACTCGCCTGATGTTGCGGAGTGGAGAATGGTTTCTTGATGACCGAGAGGGAACCGATTACGACAACGTATTGGGTAAAGGCACATCGGGTTTTTATGACTTGGTTATTAGACAGCGAATACTACAAACGCCAGGTGTAGAGAACATCGCCCACTACCGTAGTGAAAGAAACCCTGCAACAAGAAGAATCGCCATTACAGTCACGATAGACACGATTTATGGCCAGACAGGAGTAACCGCTGATGTATGAAAGTATTATCAACACAATGTTACCTGCTATTGATAAAAATGGGATCAATGCTCCTGATTATCAAACCATCTTGAATAGCTGGAAGACGATATTCAGGGATATTTATGGGGACGATATTTACATTGAATCTGACAGTAAAGACGGGGTTTTTTTATCGCTGATAGCATACGTTATTCACGGTTGTAACAACGCAACTGTTGCCTCCTATAACTCATTTAGCCCGACAACCGCGGTGGGTGAAGGGCTTTCTCGTAATGTCAAAATCAACGGCATCACCAGAAAAAGCTCCAGTAACTCAACGGTGGATGTTTTGGTCACAGGTCGAACGGGCACAGTTATTCGCAACGCTTCCGTCCGAGATGATGCGGGAAACGCTTGGTCACTACCGGATGAAGTCATTATAGATACACACGGGCAGGCTATTGTGACCGCGATTTGTCAAAAATCGGGTGCGATTGGCGCATTGCCTCACACGGTTAACCAAATTGCTACGCCAACATTGGGCTGGCAAACCGTGACGAACCCGGTTGCGGCTACACTTGGTCGGGGAATTGAAACCGATATAGAACTGCGGATACGGCAATCGGTTTCCGTTGCGCTGCCTTCGAGAACCATTATGGATGGACTAATGGGGGCAATTGCCAACCTGCATGGGGTTTCACGTTACCGGGGATATGACAACGACTCGGACAAAACAGATGAAAATGGCATACCTGCACACAGCATTGCACTTGTCATTGATGGTGGAGACTCGAAAGAGATTGCCCGGACCATCCTGATAAAGAAAACGCCGGGTATACCGACATTTGGCACCACCGCTGAAACTATTACCGATGACTATGGCAATAAAAAAACGATTAACTTCTATCGCCCTACACTAGTGCCAATTTACGTTGAAATACACATTAAACCCTTTGTCGGATACACATCAGATATTGGTAATAATATTCGCACTGAAGTATCTAACTACATAAAATCTCTTTATATAGGTGGTGGAATATATGTTACTCGCTTATTTGTACCGGCAAACTTATGCAATAAAAACGGTGGGCAGACATATGAAGTATTATCTGTGATAGTGGGTAAATCAGCATCGACAACCGGAACGGCGAACATTGACATAGCATTTAATGAAGCGCCGACATGTTCACCTGAAAATATTAAAATAGTAACGGTGCTCGAATGAACAAATATATAAAGTTAATTCCTGCATATCACATGGAAGGTAACAAATATGTCAGGATGCTTGAAGCTGTGACTGATATTTTCAACCAGAATGCGCTGACAACAGATTTACTGATTAGCAGTTTTGACCTTGATAAAGCGGTGGGCAAACAGCTTGATATTATTGGAGAATGGATAGGAAGAAATCGAATGATTCAGACCCCAATTGAATCCTATTACTTCTCCTTTGATATTACTGACTTGGGATTTGATAGTGGCAGATGGAAAGGGCGGTTTGATAGTGATAAAAGTTATATCAAACTGGATGATGATAATTATCGAATTGTCATTAAAGCGAAAATAGGCGCAAATAACTGGGATGGAACGGCTGAGTCATTTAATAACATCCTAAGTTTTATTCATTCAAATAATGGTCTATCTGTATCTTTTGAAGATAACTTAGATATGTCATTCACTGTGACTATTAAAGGCAAATCGATTAGTACGATTACTAAAGAAATCATCCATCAGGGTTATCTCTCGCTTAAACCTATGGGGATAACGGTTAATTACCATATAGTGGAGGGTTAGAAGTGGCTAAAAATGATTTTAAAGCGTTTGCCATTGGTGAAAACGCGAATACTTTGTCACAAGAAGAATATGAAAGCTCAGATTTTATTGAAGAGGGTTTTAAATCAGGAATAGCAAGGAGTGAACGATTAAATAAAGTTTGGCGACAATCATCGGTTATTGCCGCGGTAATTGGGAAATACATTGCGGAAAAAACCGGTGAAGACGTTATGGATGATGGTGACTTGGAGAAACTCGTAGCACAATTAGATTTAGCATTAAAACAGAAAATTACCACGGAAATTCCTGATGCTTCACTGACGCAGAAAGGTATATCGCAACTTAACAGCGCGACAAACTCTGACAGAGAAGATCAAGCGGCGACTCCGAAAGCAGTTCATGACATTAGAAAAATCGCTGAAAGCAAATTAAGTGGTGTTTCTGATGCCTCATTGACTCAGAAGGGGATTGTACAGCTAAGTAGTGCGACAAATAGCGCAAGCGAAACCCTAGCTGCGACGCCAAAGGCAATTAAAGAGGTGTACGATTTTGCAAATACGGCAAATATAGCAGCCAAAAATGCTCATGATGAAGCAAACAAGGCTACAGATAATGCCAACAGCAGATTGGCAAAAAACCAAAATGGCGCAGATATCCCTAATAAAAGTGAGTTTATAAAAAACCTTGGTTTGACGGAAACGGTGACTAAAGCTAACAACGCGGTACCGGGCAGCCGGAAAGTGAACGGGAAATCGTTGACCGGGGATGTCAGTTTGAGTGCCGGGGATGTGGGGGCATGCTGGGCACATAGTGGTGCTATTTCGATTGGC